>NZ_CP041407.1 GCF_014905135.1 Sulfurimonas paralvinellae
TTTTGCAAATTATTCCATGAACATAATTACATTGTTTGCATTTTTATAATTATATGTATATAATACAACAACTAATAAGTATGAGGGAAGATGCAAGAACAAACATATGATATAAATATTGAAGCAACAGTCATATCAAGTATAATATACAACCCTGCCCTGCTAGACAAGTATGCTTCAAAAATCACTGAAAAGCTATTTTTCCTTCCTTTGCACGCTAAAATTATCCATATTATTTTAGATTTTTACAATACTGAAAAAGTCATAGACGAAGAACTTATCCGAAATAAACTTGGACGAGAGTATGAAGATGATTTTATTTATATTCTTACAAAAAACCCTGTAAATCATTTAGAAGACTACTTAAAAATACTTCAGGATTATTCAATAAAAAGAGAGATGCAGGCAGTAGCCTTTGATATTACCAAGTCTCTTCAATCAAATATTACAGGCCTTGAACTTCAGGCCAAGGTCTCCAACCTTACTCAGGAAATAGCGAGTGCCAATACATTAGACATTTTTGAGATCAACAATATAGAGTCCATAGAGGATAAAGAAGTTGATTTCATATGCAGATCATGGCTCCCTATTCCAGTTAGAACTGTCTCACTTGTTACAGCACCGGGCGGTACCGGTAAATCCTGGTTCGTACAACAGTTGGCTATTCGTGCCATTAATGAAGGCATTATAAAAAAAGCATTCCTTTGGCTAAGTGAGGATCCAAAAGAGATCAGTAAAAATCGCTTTACTAAAGTTTTTGAAAAAGTATTGAAATTAAAAGATAATTCTATTAAAAGCAAGATAGACATCAGTGACTCCCCTACTATTCAATTTCTGTATGATGATCAAAGAAAAGTAGAAGTATCTCCCCTCTTCTCTCATTTTAAAGCGAAGCTGCAATCCTATGATCTTATAATACTTGATCCACTAATTGCATTTTACGGTACTGATGAAAACAATAACTCGAGCGCAAGAAGATTTATGCAGCTCTTTACTGATTGGGCTAATAAAGAGAATAAAACTATTATCTTTATTCACCATAGCACAAAGAACACGACACAGAGTAGGGGAGCATCTGCGTTTGTAGATGCCGTAAGAACTGTATATGAAATTGATAAGATACGGGATAAAGAGGGCAATGAACAAGATACCCATAAACGTATTATAAAACTTACTAAAGACAATTATGGAATAAGTAATATTCTTGAAAGTTTCAGTGTACAGCGAGAACTTTTCCCGATAAAGATCCAACACAAAGAAGTCTCATACAAAGATGACTCTTTAGCGTTTGGGATACCAACGGATTTTTAAAAGAGAGGAGGGTAGTAAATAATGCTGTCACATATAGTAAAACTCATTAAACAGATCTTCTCCAAACGTAAATGGGGAGAGAATCCAAGATTCTGATATTATAAACCATACCGATGCAGATATATCAAACAACTATCCGTCTCAAACCTTATAGAAGAGGGTTCCACCTCATTACAGAACATATCGAAGAAGCCCTATCCCTATCAAATATCCAAACAGGTCTTTTGAATCTTTTTATAAAACACACCAGTGCATCACTCACCATCAATGAGAACTGCGATCCAAGTGTCAGAGAGGATATGAAAAATTTCTTCAGTGACATTGCGGATAACAAGTCCTATTACATACATACCTATGAAGGAAGTGACGATATGCCGGCCCATATCAAAACTTCACTCCTTGGCAACTCGCTAACCATACCTGTAACTGATGGAAAGTTGAATCTTGGAACATGGCAGGGTATCTATTTGGGAGAGCACAGAGAGAGTGCTCATGCAAGAGAGATCGTTGTGACCGTTCAGGGAGAGTAGGGCAGGGCAGAGTTATTTGATAGTAGAGTGAAACTTCTGAAGATAATCTCTCAAGATTTCCCCATGATCAAATACCAATGAATCAAGCTTGAGATCTTTTATAGGTACAAGAAAAGCTTCCTTGGCATCATCTGCACCTTGCGGCTTGCCATATGCTTTACAGACATAGACGACACTTACTGTATGAAACCGCTTGTCTCTCATAGGATCCGAATATACGCCAAGCAGCTCTTTGATCTCTACATCCAAAGAGATCTCCTCTTTCATCTCACGAACACAGGCATCCTCTACACGCTCACCTATCTCTACGAACCCTCCTGGAAGTGCCATACCTATTGGCGGATACTTTCTTTGTATGAGAACGATACCTAAGAGCTCCTCAGAGCTGTTATATACTTCGACTATACCATCGGTTGTTAGATAGGGTGTTTTTGGTGTGAAAGCCATTTATGAGCCTTTTATGATAGTTTTTAGAGTCGTCTTGTACTCTTGTCGTGGAACTTGTACCATTTGCATCTCTTCTTATTCTTTATCGCATAGATATTGTAGGTGAACTTTCTGCCGCACTCCTGACACATGAAGGTGGCTCTGTTTTTTGCTTTGTTGTAACGGACAAAGAGAAAATTGCCAAGCTGGTCACCCTCTTTGTAGGGAACCTTTTCATTTTTGTTGTAAGCCTCTTCTGCAAGTTTGGCATCTTCTCTTTGTTTGACGAGCCATGGCGGCTCGATATCCTCTTCGAATTCGTAATCCATAACGCTATTGTACCTTAAAGGGCATCTTGGAGAGAATGATCTCCTGCTGGTCGACATACTGTCTGCAATCTTGACCGCCAAGTTTTTGGCATGTCTCTTTCCATAACTCTGAGTGGCCGCTCTTTTCATTGGAGTTCTTATGAAGATAGAAGAGCAGGGCATGGGCATACTCATGAGGGATAACACTCTCTATCATATAGTCCATACTCTCCTGCATCACTTTCTTATTCAGTAAAATAGTGATACGGCCATTCTCATAAGAGGTAAGGCCGTAGAGTCTGCCGGGTATCTTGTCTGTTATGATGATGGGGAACTCTATTCTAAAGCCGAAGTTCCGTTGCATATGTTCAAGTACATCCTGCTCTTTGTTATGGATCCTTTGAAGATACTCATTAGGCAGTGGATTATGTTTGAAGCTGTAGGACCTGTAGTAGTTCACTCCAAGGATAGAGACTGCAACGAGTATGAGTGAGAGGAAAAAGAGTTCCAGTCTTTTTTGCAGCATATTTTTAGAAGCCTTTATTCATTCAACAGAGTAGTTTGGTTTAGCCAAGATCTTTAATATTTCCCATATTGAGGAGTATATTATACACCGCTTTTTATAAAAATGAAGAGCAGGGATAAGAGCGCAATGAAACTCTAAGTTGTATATTATTACAATACATGCAACTATAGCAACAAAGGCAAAGAGTAATGGTGGAAGTAAAAGAGCTCAGTGACAAGAACTATGTACCCTTTATAGAGTCGACCGATGCAGTCGTCTTTATAGATTTCTACAGTGACACCTGCCCGCCTTGTCAAACACTCCTGACATATCTGCCTAATCTTGCTCAGCACTATAAAGATGAAGATGTCGTGATAGCCAAGGTAAATGCCGCTGACAATCCAAAACTCTCCAACAAGTTCATGGTAAGAAGCGTACCGCTTACTGTAGTTATCGGAAAAGATAAAGTTGTCAAACAGGCCGAAGTAGGGCTGCTAGGACTTGAAGGATATATCAAGATGATAGACAAAGCTCTTGGTAAGGGCGGATTCTTCAAGAAGCTCTTTGGGTAGAGCATAGGCAATGATTCATAAACTAAAGAAGTTCTCAAAACAGATGGGACACGGACTCAAGCAGGAGTACAGAGAGACAAAAGATATTCCTAAACATATCAAGAACAGAGAATATAAAAAAGCGGCAGAGCAGGTGGGTGATATCGGTAAGATGACCTTTCTCTCGGCCTTGTGGATCCTTCCCGGAGGAGGGGTTGTGAGTGCTACGATCGTGAAGTTCTTTAAAAAGATGCGGCCGAGTGCTTTTAGGGAAGATGAAACCAATAAGAACAATGAAATTGCATAGCAAACAGGAGGATGATAGATGAGTGTTGAAACAATGCATATTCCGACAAAGGATCTGCTAAAAAGTTTAGAAGAGGGATATAAAGAGTATAAGAAAGCTATGGAGAGTGGCCATGATGATGAAGACCTTGGACATATTAAAGGGTTCTGTACAACACTCGAACAGATATTAGCTGCATACGGCAAGGTAACATTAACTGAAATGATGGAGATAAAGCGACCGATCATAGGCTCGATTTCCTTAAGAAGGAAAAAACCTAAAGAGGATTATGATATCCCGACATTCATTCGTAAAAAGAGTTCTGTCGATGATGCAGAGTAGGGCAGTATGATATCAAAAATACTATTACTGTTTCTTGCAGCGGCTATAGGAGTGTTCGCAGGCAGCAATGACTCCTTCTCGAGATCGAAAAAAGAGCTGCGTAAAATATATGCCGATCATCAAAGAACGATTTATTGTGACTGTAAGTACAACTATAAGAATAAAAACAATATGATCGATAGAAGATCATGTGGTTATGTGCCGAGAAATGAATACACGAAAAAAGGTAAGAAGAATATCCGTGCAAGACGCATTGAGTGGGAACATGCTATTCCTGCCGAGAACTTCGGAAGACAATTCAGCTGCTGGAGAGAAGGGGATGCGAAGTGTGTGAATTCCAAAGGGAAACACTATAAAGGACGAAAATGCTGCACGAAAGTCAATAAGCAGTATAGGATCATGCAGGCCGATATGCATAATCTTTTCCCTTCCATTGGTGAGCTAAATGCTGACAGGAAGAACTATAGGTATGATTTTGAGGTGGGTGAAAAAGGGCAGTATGGAGAGTGTAAGTTCAATGTGCTCTTTAAACAGAGAAGGGCGAGGGTGCGTGAAGAGATACGAGGTGTTATAGCGAGAGACTATCTCTATTTCCACCAACACTATAAAATGAAACTCTCAAAACAGGAACTCAAGAAATACCAAAAATGGAATGAAGAGTATCCACCATCAGAGTGGGAGAAAGAGCGTAACAGACGTATAGCCAAGTTACAGGGAAATTTAAATCCCTTTATCAAGTAGGATGATGTATTGCGATATCTTTTAATCCTTCTTTTACTGATCATTCCTCTTTGTGCCAAAGACAGTGGCGGGTTTCATGTTCAAAAGGCAGAGGCTGTGACCTATAAAGTTGTCGTCGAAAATAAAGACAATACACTTTCATACGGCAGTGCCGTTGCGATAAGTTCCAAAGGGAAGTTGATAACGGCTTATCATGTCATAGAGGGTTATGTTGGTGAGATAATTGTCCAACACGCTAAAAAGCGCTATAAAGCAAGAGTAGGGCAGGTGAGTGTCGCAAATGATCTGGCATTTTTATACATTCCTGCAGACAATATTCCTTATGCAAAACTCGATACAAATGTAACGCTGGGTGATGAACTTTATCTTTTAGGTGGGGAGAATATCTTATTAAAAGGGATGGTCTCAAAAAATGATCCAAGTGAGTTGCTTATCGACTTGAATACAAAGCCTGGTATGTCAGGTTGTGGAGTGTTTGATGCGAAAAACAGATTGGTTGCTGTATTGTCAAGAGAGAATATCCTAAAACACACCTCTGTTGCCATCAAAACAAATGCATTACAAGAGATAAACGAGAGTTACAGCAACAAACCATCTATCGATTATCAGAGAGATGCCAAGAATTATGATACTTCCTATTGCACCAATAAAGACGATCTAAAAGTATGGGAGAAATTGAGAAGATCGAAAGATCTAAGGATACAGCGATTACATGCTCTGTTTTTAGGTCTTTGCCAAAAAGTGAAAAATAGAGATCTCACTACAGATGCAGCGCAGTATATATTTGAACAGGAAAGACAAAAGTTTGTAGATGAGTAGAATCTATGTATAGATTATTAGGTTTTATTTTATGAATAATTGTCTAGTTTGTAGGAATACTTCAGTTGTAGGTCTTACTATAATGTTTATATTTGTTTTACACAGACAAGATATTTTTCTCAACATAACATACTAAAACTATTCTTCAAAAAATGGCAGCACAGGCCTGATAAGCCTTTCCTCTTCGCTCTTAACGACTTCTTTATGCTGCTGAGCTTGTTCATTCTTAAAAACACCAGTTTCATTTTCTTTGGCTTTGTCTGAATAGATATATATACTTTTTGATGGTTCTATTGATGATATAAGTTCAGAGTCTACTTCATACTCTTTACATCGTAAAGCATCATTTTCAAAAGCTCTTTTGTTTAATATATTGCAGTGCAGTAGACCGCTTCCTCGACCGCTCACATGGCGACATAAATTGCAATTTGAAATCTCTATACCTTGCTTATATGCATTAAAAATATTGTTCTCGTAGTTCATCATGCCTTCGTATATTTCAGAATCAATAATTAGACACTGAAGATCTCTTCTTTTTGTAATATCTTCCAGGTTGGACATCTTAATATTATCCCTCCCACATATATTGCTTTTATTGACGGTAAAAATTGACACATCCCTTGAGCACTCAATCTCACATTCTGTTTCAATTGTTTTTTTCTGAAAATTATAAATACTTACAGCAGGATCGGAGGTGTCTATTTCATGTTTTTTTAGTCCAAAAAGTTCACCTTCAGAGGATATGTTTAGCTCAATAATTCTGCTTCCGCTCTCTATTTTTTTACTATCACACTTGTGAGTGACTGCGATCTCGACAAAGACAACATCTTTGCTATAGGAGGACGAGAGTAAAATATCAGGAACGAAGCCATCATGGGGTTTCTCAATATCTACTGTGTCAAAAACTTTGCTAATATCAAATAGCTCTAAATCATCAGAAACACATATTGCACCATCGATGAGCTTACTATACTTTATGCACTTCTTTTCTACTGGAAGCAGAAGACCAAAAGGTATTCCTTCCTGTATACACTGTTTGTAAGTAGAAGCAAATATCTCTTTCGCGACATAGTGTAGGTATCCTTCATAGGAGCAGTTTGTAGTGTTGGAAATATGATAAAAATGCCATGTGTTCTTACTCCCCATTCTCGTACCCATTCTTGATCCGCATGAACAACAGAAAAAAGGAGTGCTTTGACCTCTGTTTTTATCAGATAGTGAAAACACATCTATTAATAAACCATTTTCATCTAATGCATATCTGTGATTGTGTTGATTTTTCAATTTTGTTTCCTGGGGCTCTTCCAAATAATACTATTTAATTCGAAAGAAATAATAATACCATTTTTGTATGTTTTTATGAAGTTCTATATTTACTATACTCTATATTATGTAGATTGTTTCATATATTTTTTATAGGGTACAGATATGTCAAGAAGAAGATATAGCTATTTGAATTATTTGTTACCAAAAGAGCTTGTTGAAGTCTTCCTTTGGGGTGTTTTTTAGGTGTTTAAAGAATGCTTTTTCTGTATCTTTATTTGCTCTCAATCATGAGTCCTTGCTCTTTTGTTAAAACTTTATTTTGTAATTTTAACTAATTTTGCAGTGTTGCTATAACTTATTGTTCCATAAAACAAATCTAAATAATATATATTATTATTTAATGTTCATTTAAACTCAATAGATATACAATGTGTCTAACTATTATGAAAAAGCTAAGTTTTAAAAATGATGTGATCCGTGCGCTATGGAAGTAGCAAGCACGGTTAATAGGAGAAGAGATATATGAAATTATATTCTTGTTCGACTAAATTCTACTGATAAAAACCAGCGTCAGGTAGTTTACCGCCTATGATCTTTGGATTGTTTTGTTTTAAGACATTGAAAAAGAATTCGAGATCTTTTTTTGCATCTTTTGCAGCAACATCATTGAGTTGGACATGGCTTATACTGTCTGCTACAGCTTCTGGTGTTAGCATCGGAATATATTTATTCACTAATTTTCCTGCTTCTTCTGGGTGAGTTTTGTACCATTTTAAAGCTTTTGCATACTCTTGGTTAAAACGTTTTACGATGTAAGGATCTACTTGACCGACAGTTGCCATGCCTGCTTGTGGAATCTTGCCATCTACATGAAAAACTTCTCCCCACTCTTTTTGCAGATTAGCACTTCTGTATAAGTCAGGTGCTATCAGTTTGAGCGGGAAAGAGTGTGTTTTTCTTAAAGCCATAGAGATAGCAGGTTCTACTAAAAGTGCATTGTCAACTCTTCTCATAATGAGCATCTGCATTGCATCGATAGGGGAACTTACATACTGAATTTTAAAATCTTTTTTAGGGTCAAGTCCCTCTTTTTTAGCGATCTCTTGAAATACGATATCCGGCATATCTCCGCGAAAAGGCATAACAATCTCACATCCTTTAAAATCAGCTAATGTTTTTTTATTTTTATCACGTGTCAGCATGCCTAAGATACCCCAAATAGAAACATTTTGAAGTTTTATATCAACACCTTTGTTGTAAAGGTTGGCAGCTACATTTGTAGGTACAGCTATAAAGTTCGCTTTACCTCTGAGTGTCAAGGCTCTAAGCTCATCGGGTGATTTCCATAAAACGAACTTAACATTTTTGGCAACATCATTTAGGGCACCGCTCTCTATTATTCGTAAGAGTGGATGAGAAACACTTGCCATTGGACCACTTAAAGTAAGCGTGTCAACCTTTTTAAAATCACCTGCATGAAGTGAAAGTGCAACGAATACACCTAAAACTAATTTTTTTAACATTTTTCTATCCTGTTTTTGTAAATGTAATAATTCCCGTTAAGTTTAGAACTCTCAAGTATTATTTGATGAAGATGGAGTAAAAATTTTAGCATAGTAACTCTTTTAAAATCCCATGTATCTGTTTACTAGGTACATCTTTATGCCTCATTGAGACAACTCTCATAAGTGGGCAGAGCAGATCTTTTGATCTGCTGTAACCCGATTTTTTTATGATTGTATTGATCTCTGATTTTAGCTCTATATTAGACATTTTCTTTCCTTTTAAAATAGATAACCAAGCCTACAAACAAATCTCTGTTTTTCTAATGGTTGATACTCTGAGAGATTGTAGTGTGCAAGAAAACTCATACCAACGCCAAGATGAATCTTTGGTTTACCAAACGGTAAAAATTCAACTTCTGGTGTTATGTATCCAACTGTTCCACTGAATGCTTTAAATGGCAGTCTTTGGCGAAGAGCAGGAGTCGTATCATTTCCCATATCTGTTTTAGAGTTATATTTCCCGTTATATTCGATACCTAAGTTAATTTTATCTGTAACAGCACTTGTAAATGATAGATCATAACTGAGTTCATTTCCAAAGTCATAATCATGTTCTGCTTTTGGTCTATAGGTGTACATAGTATTGAAATCAACTCTCATTGTGTCATTTATAACTTTTGAAACACCAAGTTCTGCTTTATATTCATACTCACCGGTTCCCATTTGTGTAGGAAGCGGTGTATTGGTAGTTGCAGCAAAAGGAGGTGCTTTTTTAAAGCCGTCATCTGTTGAACCCGTTGGCAGTTTTACCCCTGCACCGACTGAAACTTGATAGCCATACTCTTTCATAGGTAAAACAACATATCTTCCCATTACTACCATATCACCTACACCTTGATTGTCAATCGCCACATCATTTGGACCTAGTTTGGCCGTTGCCTCAATATGTTTATATGGAAGAACAACTCTTACATCAAAGTTTTTACTTACACCATATTTTGCGACAAGCAGTGTGGCATTTGCTGTTGCATCAAGATGCTCTCTGTTAGTTACTTCATGTGTGCCATCAAACATATGGTCTCTTTTCATATAGATATTTTTAATACCCATCTTAAATTTACCCTCGGGAAGCGTCATAGCACCGCCTTTAGAGTTAATGCCTGGAATTACTTGTGCATTGAGTAGTGTCGCTCCAAGTAAAGAGAGTGTTAATAGTTTCTTCTTCATTATTTTCCTTATTGATATCAATTATCATAGTTGATTGTGAAAGTTTATCGATACTTTTCTTAAGTATAGATAAACTTGAAAGTCATTATCATTATTAACTAAACTTAAGTTTTTAAATACTATACTTCGATAGTAATAATTATTATAAGGAATAGTTTTATGAAATTCTTTCTAAAAATACTCAAAGATTTTCCGGCTTATTTATGGAGTGGGTGGGGTGCTGTTGCTTCCATCTTACTCTTTATAGCTCTGTGGGATGTTGGAAATCAGCTCTATGGCAATTTAGTCCTGCCATCTCCATTAGAGACATTTAAAACACTCTATACGATGCTGCATAGTCCAGATGTTTGGGAACAGATAGATATTACACTCTATCGTGCTTCAGTCGGTTTTGGACTCTCTTTACTTTTTGGTTCTGTTTTAGGTCTTATTGCAGGTTTTTTCGCCACAGCTTCCATGATGAGTCGTCCTATTGTTACGATACTTGTGGGTATGCCGCCGATTGCGTGGATCGTTCTTGCTATGATCTGGTTTGGTATGGGGGATGAGACGGTTATCTTTACTGTAGTAGTTGCCTCTTTCCCTATTATCTTTGTTGGCGCGCTCCAAGGTACGAGAACACTTGATGGTGACTTAAAAGAGATGGCAGAGAGCTTTCATTTTCCATGGCACATGAAGTTTATAGATGTCTATTTTCCACATATATTTTCTTACATTTTTCCTGCGTGGGTAAGTGGGCTTGGCATGGCTTGGAAGATAGTTATCATGGCTGAATTATTAGCGACAAGTGATGGTCTGGGTGCTGAACTTGCTATTGCCCGTAGTCAGTTAGACACGCCTACGGCTTTAGCGCTTGTGACAATTATGATAGGTTCTTTGATGTTTATCGAGTACATAATATTAGAGCCGATTAAAAGAGAGGTAGAGTTATGGAGAAGTTAGAAGTTAAACACTTAACACACCATTTTGGATTTACAGAGATCCTTCACGATATAAACTTTACTCTTAAAAAAGGGGAAGTTTTAAGTATTGTAGGTCCAAGTGGTGGAGGGAAGACAACACTTTTACATCTGTGTGCGGGGCTTTTGGATGTTGAAGAGGGTTCTATTTACAACAGTTTTCAGAGCAGTGCTTTTGCTTTTCAAGAAGGCAGACTTCTTCCTTGGAAGAATGTCATAGATAACATCGCAGTAGGCCTTTTGGCTAGAGGAGACAAAAAAAGTGAAGCTTTGCAAAAATCAGAAGAGATAGCACTGAAATTTGGACTTGAAGAGGATGATTTTGAAAAGTTTCCAAAAGATCTAAGCGGTGGGATGAAACAAAGGGTAAACTTTGCAAGGGCCTTAGTGACAAAGCCATCACTTCTGTTTTTAGATGAACCGTTTTCTGCTTTGGATATAGGGTTAAAAAGGGAGTTGTATACCCATCTTTTAGAGAGTTGTAAAGAAGATAATATGAGCATACTTTTTATTACGCATGATCTGATGGAAGGAATCCGCTTGAGTGATGAAATTTTACTTCTTGAAGCAGACCCTGGCCATATAGTAAAAACCTTTACATATGACACACCAAAAGATAAAAGAGATGATACCTTTGTTTATGAAGAGAGTGCAAAGATACTTCAAGACAAAGAGATTATCCAAACATTTGAATTAAACACTCTGGAGTTGAAATAATGCAAAACAAAGAAGAGAAACTACACGCAACCAATCATTATCTATATTATCCGGATGAAGAGAACATACCTCCCTATCTGGCTTACGGATTTCGTCCTATATTTTTACTTTTAGCTCCTTATCTGATACTCTCAATGGTACTTTGGGGATTTGTCTGGAGTGGCGTTATCAATATACCTTTTATGGACAATGTATTAGTCTGGCATGTCTATGAGATGCTCTTTGGCATACTCACCGCCGGTGTTATGGCATTTTTAACGACAGGGCTTCCTGAACTCTTTCCAGGAACGGTGCCTTTGGTTGGAAAAAAATTAAAGTATGTCATGCTTCTTTGGATAGCAGGACGCATAAGCTTTTGGTTCATAGATATTACCGGTGTTTATCTAGCTGCCATTTTAAACCTTGCAATACTAGGTTGGCTTATCTGGTTTGCAAAAGATGTTGTACTCGATAAACTTCAAAGACACGCCTCTTTAGGATATGCTTTAGTCGCTATTTTTGGTATTGAGAGTTGGTTTTTTGCTTCTATGGCAGGTTTTGCGACAACTGATCCTGTGATGATCTTAAGAGTGGCACTTGGCGTTATTGTAATACTAATTTTACTTGCTATGCGACGCGTCAATATGGAAGCAGTCAATGAACTTATGGAAGATAAAGGGATTGATGATATCTATATCTCCCGTCCACCGCTTACAAATTTAGCAATTTTTTGTGTTGCTCTTTTTACTGCTGTTGAATTTTTCTATCCTAACAACTCTGTTCTTGGATGGATAGGTTTGGCGAGTGGTGCTGCCGTTTTAGCTATTACAAGTGATTATAATCTTAAAGATAAGTTTATATTGAATCAACCTTATGTTATCTATCTTTATTGTATTTATGTTTTGATGGCGCTTGGATATGCACTTATGGGATGGGATATACTCATAGGAGAACCGTACGATATAAATAGTTTTAGACACTTTATAACTGCAGGTGGTTTGGGGCTGGCTTATCTGATGGTCATGGTAACGATAGGATGGATTCATACAGGAAGACATCTTACATCCAACATCTATACGCATCTGATGGTCTTTTTTATTGTACTCGCTACTTTTATGAGGGGAATGATCCCATTTTTTGAAGAGTATTCTATGCAGCTCTATTTTTGGTCTGCCATTGTATGGACTTTGCCATTTGTACTTTTTATAAAAGTGTTTTTTAAGTTTTTGCTTACTCCTAGAGCAGATGGGATTAAAGGATGAGTTATAATAATTTACTCTTTGTATGGGGAGAGAAACAATGATAACGAACATAGGTCTTTTTTTTACAGGAGCATTTTTTGAAATTTTTGGATGTTATTCTTTTTGGCTTTATTTTAAAGAAAATAAGCATTCTTTTTGGCTTGGTATAGGACTTATATCCTTGGTAGTCTTTGCCTATGTTTTAACAAAAATAGATCTTACACATGCTGGAAGGGTATACGCTACTTATGGAGGTATATACATTTTTTCTTCATTGCTCTGGCTCTACTTTGTTGAGAATGAAGTATTAAATAAGTGGGATATTATTGGTTCAATAACTGCATTTATTGGTGTTTTGATAATTTATGTTGGAAATAAATCTTAAGTATATTATCTAATATACTTTAATTGGACTATTGTCTTAAATTAATTAACATAAGGTATATGATTTGACTTATAAAATCATATTGTATATAATATGACATGAAAATAGTAATAGATACAAATGTTGTTCTTGCAGCCTTAATGGCAAAAAAGGGTATTTCCAATAAATTTATGATTTGGTTATTTGAAAACCCAGAGAAAATAAATGTTGTATCTAATACACTTGTAACTGAGTTTGAAGATGTACTTTTAAGAGAAAAAAATAGAAAACTCTATGAGCACTTTTCAAAAGATGATCTTCATTCTTTTATTGATGATATCTGTCTCATATCGCATCATCAAAAGATTAATTTTCTTTGGAGGCCATTTTTAAAAGATATCAAAGATGATATGGTCTTAGAAACTGCATTTAATGCGGGTAGTGAGTATATCATCACATATAATACAAAAGACTTTGTAGGTGTAGAAGATAAGTTTTCTATAAAGATCATTACACCAAAAGAGTTTTTAAAAATAACAGGAGTGTTAACATGAATTATGCATTACGAATACCAGATTATTACAAAGATGATATCGAGAGCGTTAAAGGCAATGTTTCTTTAAATCAGTTTATTGTTAATGCGATTGCTGAAAAAGTTGCATCATTAAAAACATTGGATTATCTTGAGCAAAGAGCAGCTAGAGGTTCAAGAGAACATGCACTTAAAATGCTAAAAAATGCTTCAAATAAACAACCAAATGATCTAGATAGTTTTTAAAAGAATAGAGTATTATTTTCAATAGAATATACCTTATGTTAATCAAATCAATTTGTTTTCCTTGATTCACTCCTGTTAAGTTTTAAAGCATCTCTTAATTCATAGTACTTTTTTAAAGAGTTTTTATAAATTGTATTTTGGATTATATTTTATAATCTCGATCTTCCTACCTGAAATCAAATCAATACTTCGTCCTCTTCTAGTGCATTTAGTTACTTGCCTATCTGTAAAGAATTTAAATTATATTATCAACTCTTTATCTTTTGAGCCTAATAAAACTTTTAGCATATAAACTATTTTGTATTTACAGCTGGAATATCTACTTTATGTTTTTACTAGAGAACATTCCCATCCATCATACATTCCATTACAACTTGTGCTTATTTCAATAATCTTCATAGTAAGTTCATCAATATTATAAAAGAATGGGCTGTCTATTCGGTAAAACTGTACTCCATGCATTGTTTCATTGTTAAATGGTACTTCAAACTCTTTTTGGCATTGAAATCCTTCATTTTCAATTTTTAGTTTGAAATTTTGGCGTTCTTCATCATTCTTAAAATATGCTTTATGCTCAATCGCACGTTCCATATGTAAGTTATCACCTTTCTCTTGTAACGCATTGCAAGTATGATGGTTGGTTATTATCTGCCACTCAGCAACTGTTGGAAAAAGAAGTTTTTGGTAAACTTCCCATTCCATATCCATTCGAGAACCAAATTCATAAACGTACTCTGGAAAATGTTTCATGGCTGTAGATACAGTATCACTCCATTCAAAGTCCATTTTTAAATAATATATAAAAGTTACTTCTCCTTGAGAGATAATACGTCCTATATATTTGCCACTGCGCCAGCGGAGTGATTCCAATTCAAGTCTATCTTCTATAAAACCAACATCATTACTCTCTTCATCAGTGACCAATCCATTCTCTTTAGGATCATGTAACTTGATTTTCACAAATGCTACATATATAAATTCAGGATTTGGTACCCCATCAGCTACGCCCGCATTAAAAGAGATCATTGCCGGATGCCCTTCAATTGGTTTCATATACGCTTCCCAATATTCTTGCATAGTTTTTCCTTTTTATTCCATTTCTAAACTCATGAGGAACATATCTTCCCCATCAATTACATTTACATCAGTTGAGCCGCATTCTTGGCAACAATAGTGAATTTTTTCAAGTTCATTTTCTTTTTTACATTGGTTACACACTATTTTCAAAGCTTGTATATTCATAATAAACTCTGCTCCATCACACACAGTCTTCTCTTTAAAAGTATTAAAAGCAATCTCCAAAAGATGTGCTTCAATACCGCTCATAACACCAATTTTGACAACTATCTTTGTGACTTTCTGAGCATCATTTTTTTCCGCTACATCTTCTATCTGTTCAAGTAAAGCTTGAACAACACTGTACTCATGCATCTTCTCTTCCTTTTTTAGCTGCTATTTTCAATCTTTTAGGTGTCACCAATGGACAGACTTTATATACAAACTCATATCGCAATTTGTGAAAATTACTCTCTTTGTCCCAAAACTCAGAATGCATAACAGCTATCTCATTTTCTCTAGCCTGTTCAATCAATTGTTTATTTTCTTCTAAATAGTCCTCTTTTTCCCAAAGAAAATCACCACATTGATCTTCATTCGAAACTATCTTTTTACAAAATCTTTGTAAATTATCCATATAATCTGCATGAGAAAAGACTTTATCAACCATACCAATACGTTCAGCCTCTTTTGCTCCAATAGGCAAACAAGCATCTAAAAGTTCCTGTGCTTTTTCTTCTCTCACCCGTTTAGGCAATGTATATGTGTGATATTCACTACCACTGAGTCCCAATGTTTTATAATGAGGGTTAAGAATTACTATCTCATCAGCGATGACATAATCACATGCTAAAGCCAAAAAGACTCCTCCTGCTCCAGCATTTTTATGGAGTGAGGCGACAGTAACAACATCATCTGCAAAAAGTATACTTTTTACAAGATCATTCATTGCATTGATATTGCTCCATCCATCCTCACCATTTTTCTTGCTGTCTTCAAGGAGATTGAGATGAATTCCATTACTGAAAAAATCTTGCCCACCCATAAGTACGACAACTTTTGCTTCTGTTTTTATATATTCAAAAGCATATTTCAATTTCATACATTTATCACTGCTAAAAGCACCGTTATGAAAATTGAAATGTAAATACGCGATTTCATCTTTAATGTTACAGCTTATTTCATAAAAAGTTTTATAACTTTTATCAAATATAAGAGGCAGTCTCTCCTCTTTAACGCCTTTAAGTCTATCTTTAAGAACATAAGTTGCCGGAAGTTTAAACTTTGTCTCTTCTTTAAGATGTGTTATCCAAATGGCACCGTCTATTGTACTCAGACATATAGCACCATCTCTCTTTGCTACTATTTCTTTGGGGAAATTCCCTCGTAAACGCTCTTCTTTCCAAGCTCCGTATAATCTAACTTTGAGTCCAAGTATTTCATCTTCTATACCAGGAAAACTATCATAGGTATATACTTTTTTCACTATCTCTTCAGTTGTGTCATTATCCCAATCTATCTGATAATTTGGATCTTTGTTTAAAGCTAAAGAAACATCTTGTTGTTCTTTTTTATTGGCGATTACATTTTCAAAAAACAAATCTAAAACTGATGCATAACTGCTGAGGACTTCATTACGATATAAACTGGCTTTATAGGTATTTCGAACTTCAAAATTTTTCTGTACATAAATATCTCCACCGTCAAAAAGGGCATTGGCTTTTAAAATAACAACTCCCCATTCTTTTTTTCCAAGAGCATTTTCCAGACTGTAAGCACCTCTGTCACCAAGTGGACCCGGATGAAAAATATAAGTCGGATAATTTTCATAAATTGATTTTGGAATATAATCTCTTAGATAGGGAGAAAGTATAATCTCAGGAGAAAAACTTTCAATCTCTTCATCACGAGAAGCAGAATTTGCATACACAACATCAACAATATCCCCTCTTTCACACAAGTAAGTATATACTAACTGAGAGAGCGAATTAAATGTTGAAACAAGCAATGTGATTTTCATATACGACAATTACCTAGCAGATACGAGGTAATAATTCTCCTGTAGGTGTATCTAAAAATCTTTTTGTACCATATGAGCTTAAAAGCAATACTTTACCAAGATAAGCATCACTGACATTTGCAATTTGTACGGCATTATCTGAGTTTTCAAATCTATGAAGTACTTCAAGTGCTTTTTGCTCATCCTCTTTCTTAACGGCTAGGACAAAAGTCCCCTCATTTGCCAAATTCACAGCTTCAAAGCCTAGCATTTCACAAATTCCATACACTTCTTGAGAGACAGGCAAGGCATCTTCTTCTACTTCTATACATATATTTGACTGTTTTGCCCATTCGTTAAGGACTGCACTTACGCCACCTCTAGTTGCATCACGCAATGCAGTTATATTTACATCTGCTTCAATAAGAGCCTGCACTTGATGTGTTAATGAAGCACAATCACTTTGAAGATCTGAAGAGAGTTCAATACCCTCACGCGCAGCAAAAATAGTCGCCCCGTGTCTTCCTAAATCACGAGATACCAAAATGACATCTTTTTCAGAAATATTGTTAGAGCTAATTCCTTTTTTTTGAATCTCTCCAATACCTGTTGTATTTATAAAAATTTTATCTACACTACCTCGAGGGACCACTTTTGTATCACCACTGACAATAACAGCACCATTATTTTCAAGTTCTTTTTTCATACTGCGAACAATTTTTTCCAACTCTCTTGTTGCAAATCCCTCTTCAATAATAACACTACACGTAAGATATTTTGGTTTTGCACCCATCATAGCCAAATCATTACATGTACCGCAAACTGCAAGTTTTCCAATATCACCGCCAGGAAAGAAAAGTGGACTCACTGTAAAACTATCAGTACTAAACGCAAGTTCTCCATTTTGAATCACTGCGGCATCTTCAGATTTTTCTAATATATCATTTTTAAATGCTTTGTAAAATATTTTAGAAATGAGTTCATTATTCTCTTCCCCGCCATTTCCCATAGCTAATGTTATCTGCTTATTCATTTTAATAAATTCCCGTATTTATAATATGCTGCACACGCACCTTCACTACTGACCATGCATGAGCCTAAAGGCGTTTGTGGCTTACATGCTGTACCAAAAATTGTACACTCATTCGGCTTTGCCATACCTCGTAAAATATCACCGCAGATACATAGTTTATGATCCTCTATCTCCTGACGAGGTAAAATATCTGCATATATTTTCTCTGCATCGATATGTGAGAACTCTTCTTTAAGTTTATACCCACTCTCTGGAACATTTCCTAGTCCACGCCATTTAAACAAAGATGCTTTTTCAAAATACTTCTCTATAAGAGCCTGTGCTTTGAGATTTCCATCGAAAGAGACCAAACGCTTATATTCAATTTCCAATTCACAACGATTTTCATTAAACTGACGCACTATCATTAAAATGGCTTCCATAATATCCACAGGTTCAAAACCTGCTACAACAACAGGACGACCATAATCACGTGGAAATTTTTCATAAATCTTACTACCCGTTATTACACTTACATGGGAAGGCCCAAGAAATGCATCAATTCTATTATTATAACTATCTACATGTTCATCTCGTGAATCTATAAGTTCAACCATAACTTCAGGAACAGTCACATGGTTTATATGAAAATAGATATTAGTAATATTACGTTTGAGAACAGTTTCAATAAGTGCTGTTGTCATAGGAGTGGTTGTTTCAAATCCTATAGCAAAAAATATAATTTTTTTATCCGGATTTTCTGCCGCAATTTTGAGAGCATCCAAAGGAGAATAGATAAAACGTACATCTGCGCCTTTTGCTCTTGCATCTTGAAGACTTCCCTTACTTCCCGGTACCTTTATCATATCACCAAGTGTAACAAGGATTACATCTTCCTGTTCCGCCAAGATATATGCATGATCAATACGTTCTTTTGGCATAATACAGACAGGACAGCCTGGCCCATGTATGAAATTGATATTTTCAGGTAAAAGCTGTGGCAGACCAAACTTCATAATAGAGTGTGTATGTCCACCACATACTTCCATAATATTTATAGGATGAGGAAGTTTTTTTGCCTCTTCATGAATAAGTTTTGCAAAGCCTTCAATGACCTGGGGGTTTCTAAAGCCTTCATACAAATCTTTTAATTGCAGTTCCCCCATTATGCATCTCTATTAGGGCAGTTATCATCTTCTTCCACTAAGTGCCGCCTCTCTTCTTCATCAAGTTTTTCAAGAATTTCACTATATACTTTTAAAGATTCAAGTGCATCGGATTCATCAATCTTATTCATAATGAATCCAATATGCAGTAAAACATAATCTCCAATCTGAACATCGCCATCTTGCATCAACTCCAATCCAGCTTCACGTTTCACACCCATAGTATCTACAGTGGCAACATTTCTCTCTAAATCTATCTCAACAACTTTACTAGGTATGGAAAGGCACATAAAATTAACTCCTCATCTTTCTTTTAAATTCAATCCAATCAATTACTTTTTGAATTGAATCTTTGTCTTTAATATTCACTTCTAAAATATCAACACCAGGTTTAATTTTACGAGCCTCTTTTTTCTCATGTTCCAAATCGTAATCAAAATATGGCAATAAGTCTGTTTTTGTAATCAAGATTAAATCGGCTTGACGAAACATTACAGGATACTTTTCTATTTTATCACTTCCCTCTGGTATGGAAACAAGAACAATATTGAGGTGACTTCCGACATCATAACTTGCAGGGCATACAAGGTTACCAACATTTTCAATAAAACAAATATCAATATCTTCCAAAGGCATATCATGTAGGCCTTTATGCACCATAAATGCGTCTAAATGGCATGCTGAACCTGTTTGTATTTGATAAGCAGGAATTCCCTTAGCTTTTATTCTATCTGCATCTCGAGCAGTTTCCAAGTCTCCTTCAATAACACCGAACTTAAACTCTGCCATATCTGCCATATGCTCCAGTAGTGTTGTTTTTCCACTACCTGGACTGCTCATAAGATTAATACTCAAAACATTATGATTATCAAAATGAGTACGGTTGTGTGATGCTTCATGATTGTTTTTATCCAAAATTTTTGTAATAACATTAATTGTTTTTGTATCATTGAGCTGTGGGTTATGATGTAATGTCTCATGCGCAGCCTGATGTTCATGAGAATGATCATAAGTATGTTCATGATGATGGTGTTCATTTCCTAAAGTTGTTCCTGTTATACTGCATCCGCAATCTGCACACATATATATTCCTTCTTTTTGATTTTTATGCTAATAGCATATCTGTTCCAACAGCAATAGAGATCAACCCAGCTGTTGCAAACACTCTTCTTACATTAGTTTTGCTGGTTAAAAATTCTTTATTAATATATAAGATAATACCACCAAAACTAATAAATACAACACTAACACCTGCAACAAAAGCAAGAACCATAGTCAGATCTACAGTTTTACCATGAAGCATGCCTAGTGTAACGAGCATACCCCGTACTCCTCCCATGCCCATTAAAGCACCCATAGTCCATGCAGATGTTGAAGCTATCTTTGTATCATCATGAACATGCTCTTTTCCAAAATAAATGTGAATATGTTCTTTGCCCTCATGTTTATGTTTATTAAGATGTATCTTATCCTCATACACCATATAAAGTAAATACACACCCATACCAATTATAACCGTAGAAGAGATTACATCTCCGTAATCTGTTACATTTTGAGGTAAATGATATATTTCTAAAATTTTTGCAAAAATAAATAGTGTCATCCCATGACCAAAAGCGAACGCAAGTGTTATAAACATAGTTTTCTTCATTGACTTTCCAATTGAAAAATCGGTAATTGCAGTTAAATGATCTGGGCCGAATGCATGCAATATTCCATACCAAAAAATTATAAGATAGCCTAATTCCATACAAATCCTTTTTAAATGGTGAATGTTTATTCAGTTTTAAAAGATTTTATACTACATTATGTAAAAGAAAGATAAAATAATTTAATTCTTATATGTTTTTTGGACTAAAAGGGAAAAGATGCAGTGGCTAACAGAGTGCCTTTTTTGCGGCAATTATGTATATAGACTCAAAGACAACAGAATTAAATGCTCTTCTTGCCATAAAAAAATTTCTTTACAAAAACTCAACAAAATTATTTTTTTAATTGAAGCTTTTATAGAAAATGAAAATGCTTTACATATTGCCAAACGAATGCATATGGCATACAGTTCAGTACATACATACTTTGAGGAGTTTCGTTTGCTGTGCGCGAAAATAGCAGAAGAAGAGTATGAACTCTATCGTGAAAAAAACTGTGAATATGAAGAGTATTTTTATCTTGAAAAGTCTAAAAAAAATAATCCAAAAGCCATCTTTGATGCACATAATTTTCTTACTTTTGATTATGATGGACATATATATACGCTGCTAATGCCTTCTCTACAGCCATATAAGCAACAATTTTTACAAGATAATTTACAAAATCCCTATTTAGCCGAGTTTAATAAATTTAAACGAATTAGTAGAATTGCTAAAGTCTCAAAACGCTATAATCAAATAGTAAAATTTTGGGAATATTTTGAACAAGAGATTCTTAAATACAAGGGGGTCAAAAGTGAAGTATTTATCTACTTTTTAAAAGAGTTTGAATTTAAGTTTAATCATGAAAATTCTGAAGCAATAAAAATTTTAATGGAAAAATATGTTAAGGAAAAATTATGAAGAAAACTGCAGTACTAGGAGTAGGCAATATACTTGAACTGGATGATGGTATTGCTGTATATGCAACAAAGTATCTTGAAAACAATTATAGTTTTAAACCATCCATAGATATAATTAATGGTGGTGTTGAAGGAATTAATCTCTTAAATCTTTTTATGGAGTATGAACATATTCTTATTCTTGATGCTATTGAAATAGATGATAAACCCGGTTCCATATATCATATTCCTGCTCATGAATTAACGGGATACGGATTAAATTCCGGTGGTGCACATGAGATTGGAGTATTGCAATGTTTTGATATTTTGGAGCTTATGGGTAAGGATATTCCACAATCAAGCGTAGTTGGAATTATTCCTGAAAAAATTGATGTATTTATTGGACTAAGTCAAACAATGAAAAAAAATTTTCATACCTATATTAATACTGTACTCAATATTTTAAAAAAAGAGAATATTATATATAAGAAAAATCAACAGACTATTAGTATAGAAAATATTATTGATATGTTTAAAAACCCTTCATCTAAATAGAGTATTTATAGCTTAATTAAAACCCTCTAGAGTGTTCAATGCTTGGGTTTGCAAAAATCTCTAATATCTCTTCTAAGCTAACATAGTTGTCTTTTTTTTCAATCTTAATACCAAGGTTTTCGATTTTTTCTATTATTGTTTCAATGTAGACGCTCCATACAGCTCTTAATGATTGGGTTAAGCCAACTTCAACTGCAATAATATCTTCAGGAACAATACTAATTACAATGGTTTCAGCCATCTGCTCTGTCAGAGAACATATTTGAAGCATTTCAGCTATTTCAACTTCGTTTGCTGTTTTTTTTATAAGATCACCATTTAAAAACTCTTCTGTTGTTTTTATGGTGATATCCCCTACTTCTTTAGTATCATCTGAAGCAGTATTAATAATTATCACTTCATCATATTCCTGTATCAAGGGCATAAGTTTAAAACCTAATGTCCCTCCATCAACAATATCTATTGCAGGAGAGAACTTATAATTTTCCTTAAGATACTTTGCGCCGTAGAGACCTATACCTTCATCTTTAAAAAAGGCATTACCTGAGCCAATAAGTGCAACTTTTTTTTCCATAATTTCCTCTTTGTTTTTATATATGCAATGCGTAATACGCTTGACCTAGCGATATTCCACCATCATTAATCGGAGTTTGATGCTGAATATAGTATCTCATACTATTTTTCTTCAACTGTTCAATACACTTTTGCAATAAAAGCTTATTTTGAAATACTCCGCCACTTAACACCACTGGTAATTCTCTATACTCTAAACAGATATCAATTACTATTTTAGCGACTGCATTAATAAACTTAGCAGCTATTTTTTGTACATCATTTTCACTCATTATCTCTTCAAGCATTATTTTACAATCTATAATACCCTCATTCATTGTATAATGATATGAATCATGAGTCATAATTTTCTCGGCATAACTCTCAAGCACCAAACCACTTTGTCCTTCATAGAAAACTCCTTGGAGATTGTCGCATAAAGCATAAACTGCATCAAATAACCTTCCAATAGAAGTGCTTTTAGGGGAGTTAATTGCTCTTTCTCTCATTAAATAAAAAGTTTCTATTTCATTCTTTGTAAAAGATTTTACAAGACTATGATCCATTTGCAGAATTTCTGTGATGCTAAAATACTCAAACAACAATGATAATGCTATTCTTCTAGGTTCTTTAATAGCCTTTTCACCTCCAAGAAGAGTAAATTCTTTTAAATGAACAATGCGTTCATATTCAGTAGGTGTTGCTAACAAAACTTCACCTCCCCATAATGTGCCATCATCTCCATAACCGGTTCCATCAAAGCAAAATGCTAAAACTCTTTCATTTAAATTATACTCTGCCATAACTGAGAGAGCATGAGCATAATGATGTTGCACTTGAATTAACTCAATATGAGTATATTTTTGTATATACTCTTTTGCCCATTTAGTTGTTTCATATTTTGGATGCTTATCACAGACTAAAATATCTGGTTCAAAATCATAAAACCTTTTAAAAGTTTCAACAGTCCGTAAAAAATAATCAAATGCCTCTAAGGAGTTCAAATCTCCAATATGTGGAGAAACAATTATATTATTATCAAACGCTAATGTAATTGTATTTTTTTGATTAGCTCCCAGAGCAAGTACTTTTTTCTTGCTCTTATTTTGCAAATAAAAACTTTTAGGAGTATATCCGCGTGAGAGTCTTAAAAATATAGGTTCTCCATAAACATCCATAACTACACTGTCATCACAAGCGTTAATGATCTCTCTATTATGCGTTAAAGAAGTTTGTGCAACTAAATGCAGTTTTTTAAACAGTTCTTTGTCGTCCCTGATAATTGGTTCATCACTTAGATTGGCACTTGTTGCTACAAGAGGTTTTTTAACCTCTTGTAAAAGTAACTCATGCAAAGGTGTATAAGGTAAAAAGACACCTATCCTATCAATCTCAGGTGCTATAAATTTAGATAAATATCTACTCTTATTTTTTTGAACAACAACAATTGGACGCTCTTTTGCAACTATCAATTTTTCTTCTGTTTTAGATAATTTTGTTACTTTCTTTATACAACTTATACTTGGAAACATTACAGCTAAAGGCTTTTTTTGTCGATGCTTATGCAATCTCAATGCTAGTACGGCAGCATCATTTGTCGCATCACAAATAAGATGAAAGCCTCCCATACCTTTTACTGCAATTGTCTTTCCATCATTTATATATTGCACGGCAATTTTTACAAGACCTTGGTCATTTTCAAAATCATCTTCCATTAAATTTATGATTTTTAAATTTGGACCACAATCAAAACAGCCTATTGGTTGAGCATGATATCGTCTATTAGTCGGATCATTATACTCTTCTGTACAAGCCTCACACATATTAAAATGCTCCATCGAGGTGTTATGTCTGTCATAAGGAAGATTATCTATTATTGTATATCTAGGACCACAATTCGTACAGTTTATAAAAGGATATTTATATCTTCTGTTGTGGACATCATTCATCTCTGCTCTACACTCGTCACAAAGTGAAATATCAGGAGAGACCATTGTTTGCAATGTTGTAGTTTCAGAATGAATGATAGAAAACATTTCATCATTTACAAGATCTATATCCTGTTGTTCTATATAATCAATACGAGCTAATGAGGGGCTATTTAATTTTAAATCATTGATAAATTGCGATAATTTTGCATTCTTTCCTTCTACTTCAATAACAACGCCCCTACCATCATTAAATACGAAACCTTTTAATGAATACTTTATTGCCAACTGATAGACAAAAGGTCGAAATCCAACGCCTTGAACTATTCCAAAAATATGAAGCTTTACTCTTTTTTTAGATGTAGACTCCACCGACAACGGCATTCTCCTTACCAATTGGATAATTTTTACTCATATACGGAGGTGCTACTTTTAAATTTCTTTGCATTCTTGAAAATAGTGACTGATTTGCAAAATGAGTACCGCATAATATTGTTTCTGTCGCTTTTGTTTTTGATTTCAATTCACCAATTATTTCAGAAAAGTAATCCCCAAAACTTTCAAAAATCGAATACGCTAATATTGGAGTACTAACGTCTGCAAGCTGATAAGAGATAATACTTGAAATAAAGGCAACATGATCGAAACGATTATCTTTTACATGTGTGTCAATTTGTATGCCTCCCTTACCAACAAACTTCATGGCCTCTTTGATAACTCCTCGCATTGATTGGTCGTCAAGTCCTAAAACAATTGCTACCGATTCAAAAAGTTTAACATCGTCTCTATCTTGCAATGCTTCAAGTTGTGCATAGATATCAGGTATTTTATTCTTGAGATTATTTACAAGCCTGTCTGATCCTTCGCGAAGTTCTGCCATGTTTTGAAGAAGGTTTTCACTACTAAAGTGTTTTGGAGGAACAATTCTAAGCACATTCTTTCCATCATAATATAAAAAAGACGGCTCTTCATCAAAATAGGCCCCAACACATTTTTTATTAAAAAGATTATGCTCAGCAATAACAGACATAAAAGATGCTTCATCTTCAGAGTAATATTTTTGATTATTATGATATTTTTCAGTAGTACCTTCCAAAACATTGGCACTCATAACTTCAACACTATTAAAATGCTCCATTCTATCAAAAAACATCATATCGCCTTGTGGTATACCGGCGAACTCATTAGCAATACTAACTACATTTTTTGCTATAAGATTATGTGAAGGAAAGGATACTCTTTCCCCTTCCGCAATAAATTGAATATCTTTGTTGATAAAGAAACGCATATCTTTTTGAGACTTTACATTCAAATCGTAATCCATAAGCATATCAGCATCACAGTTTTCATCAACATCTTCATAAGCTATAAAATCAACACCTAGTTTTTGTAGTTCTGCTCCGAGTAAAATAGTGAAACCATCATCAGGATACTTTACATAGCATGTATTAGCATTACTTAATGTTTTGAGTTCTTCATTTTTCAGTGTTACATGTAGTATCGGCCTTTCAATGCTTAGCAGTGCTTGAAACTCTTCTGTTATCAAAGAGAGGTGATCTGTAATTTTAGATGCATTTATCATTATCAAAATAGAATCATTATTTAACTGTGTATGCTTATAAAATATACGATATCCAAAAGTTGTTTTCATAAGTAATTTTTTATCATCTAGTATTGCTTTTGCTGCCACTTCAAACATTGTTCTAAAACTACCGGGGTCATTTGCATATCGCTCTGTTGTTTTATTTACAAGACGAACAGGAACGCCACATGAATGGCATGAATTTAATGAATGAGACTCTCTTAAACCGACTTGATCCATTTCTGCTTCGCATTCGCTGCATGGACGCAAAAATTTAAAAGATGTATTTTCTCTTGTATATGGATACTCAGTTAAAAAGCTGTAATTTCCGCCACAACAACTACATGAAATGAAAGGATAATAATATCTGCGTGAACTTACATCAAAAAGCTCTTTTTGACAACTCGGGCAAAGCCCTAAATTCAGTGGATATTTTAAGTCAAATTCCGGCAATTTTTCAACTTTTTCATCATTTTCACTATAGGAAGATGACTTTAAAAAAAGTGAAGCGGGTAACCTCTGTGCAAGTGAATCAAGACACGCTTGAAGTTTTTCATGTTCTGAGTCAAAAGCACATATTATTTTACCATTATCCATCGATATGTCGCAAGGAATATTAAATTCACGACAAAACGCTGTAATATAATTAGAAATATATTTTTGTTTTGTTGTAATGCGAAGTTCGAGTATGAAAGCCATGAGTAACCTTTATGATTTTTTAAATAAAGAAAAGATAAAAAAGAAATGAAACAAAAAAAGAGGTAAAGCCTAAGCTTTATCCTCTTTTACAAATTTACTACCACCGACAACAATGGCAATATCACCTTCTTTCCAATAAATAGTACGCCATACCTGATAATATATATGGAAAACTACCCATGCAATAATCCACCACATTGTGTAATGGTGTACAATTCTTACATCCATAATAGTTGCAGTTGGTCCTCCACCAGCTATCCAAGCTGATACTGGTATTGTCCAATCAGTTACCAGATGCAGCATGGCAGGCCACCATGTACCGATTGAACTCTCACCAGATTCTAAACCATGTACATACAACTGTAACCCGGTAAAGAGCATCCATGCTAAAAGCAGATGAAAAATTGAAAAATATACAGTATTAAAACTATCACTATGTGTAGAATCAAATTTCTTACGGCGATTGAGTGTAAGAAGATTTAAAAAAACCTCAATAAACTCTTTTATATTCTTAGCTGTCGGCAAAACCTTTTTATATGGCTTTTCAAAGCGTGAAAAGAAATAGAGGTATGCTACTATTATTGATGTCACATCAAATATAATCGCAACCATAAAGTGTCCCCATCGATTCCATGCCATAACATACTTATCGACTGCACCATCAGCCATAAATGTTTCATAATAAGGATGCCCAATATAAAGTCCTGTAATAACAGCGACTATCATTGATATGACATTTATCCAATGGATTATACGCATTGTACCTGTCATACGTTTAACTTGTCTGTGACCAGCTTTCATAATAGACTCCTTTAGATACTACATTGCGTATCTATCTTATAGACACCTAATTCTTTACCCTTAGTATCTACTACATGCACAGCACAAGCGATACAAGGGTCAAAACTATGAATTGTACGAATAATTTCTAAAGGTTGTTCAGGTTCTGCGACTTTTGTACCTATCAATGAAGCTTCATATGCACCTAAACGCCCTTTATAATCACGAGGTGCTGCATTCCATGTTGAAGGAACAACCGCTTGATAATTAACAATTTTTCCATTCTCAATTTTCACCCAGTGACCTAATGCACCACGAGGTGCTTCTGCAAGTCCCATTCCCTTAGTTTTAACACTTACTTTGTCAAAATCAAATTCTGTCCAAGTGCTTAAATCTCCTGCAGCAACATTTGCTGCCAATTCATCTGCCCACTCAACCATTACATCAGCCATTAACTCAGTCTCTATAGCACGAGCTGCCGTACGACCGACTGTACTAAAAAGAACACTTATAGGAAGATTTCCTCGTTTAAGGAAATTTGTTACATATTTAGTTATTCTTTCATCTTTACGTGCTACGCCGACAACCATACGGGCTAAAGGTCCTACTTCAACACGCGTATCATTATATATAGGTGATTTAATCCAAGAGTATTTCTCATTTGTTTTTAAATACGCTATTCCATCTTCACGTTTATCTAAACCTGTATATTTTGGAATTGTTTGTCCATCATATGGGTGTAAAGGATTTTTCCCTTCATACCAAGAGTGTGTCACATCTTCTGCAACCTTCTCAGGATCAACATCTTCAACTTTAGAAATATCTCCTCCATAAACTATACCACTTGGGAAAAGTAAAGCTGATTTATAAAATCCAGTGTCATCTAAACGGAAATCACCATAACTCATATAGTTAAGGAGACCACCACCTGTTCCACCTACACCTTTACCTTGCATAAGTTCTGTAAATGTAGCTTTGGAATCAGTCGCTTCATCCGCATACATGGTACCTGCCATATATACATCCGGTAAATAGGCTTTTTTAACAAATTCTGTTGATTCTTTAAGAAGATTTTTAAACAGAGCGATACGCGCAGGATTTTGGATATCTTGAACACAAGTTACACCACCAACAACAATAGACTGTGGATGTGGATTCTTACCACCAAAAATTGCCTGCATTTTTGCCATATCACGCTGGATGTCAAGTGCTTTTAAATAATGAGCCACACCAATAAGGTTTTGTTCTGGTGTCAATTTATAGTGTTTATTCCCCCAATATCCATTTCCAAAGATTCCTAAGCGTCCTTGTTTGACAAATTTGGCTACTCTCTCTTTAATCTCTGCAAAATGTCCTTCACCTTCTATATAAGGTGTAGTTCCTGCTACTTTTGCCCACTTTTGAGCTTCTTGTGCTGTTTTTGCAGGATCAGCAGAAAGTGCAGATACAACATCAACAAAATCAAGCGCATGAAGATGGTAAAAATGTACCAAGTGGTCATGTACATATAAAGAACCTTGGATAAGGTTACGAACTATTCTTGCATTTTTAGGAATTGTAATGCCAAAAGCATCCTCTACACCCTCAATTGAACGCTGATAGTGGGTTCCTGTACAAACTCCACAAATACGCATAGCTAAAAGTCCTGCATCTCTTGGATCTCTTCCTTGAAGAATAGTTTCAATTCCTCTAAACATTGTAGAAGAACTATATGCATCGACAATTGTATTGTTCTCATCAATCATTGCTTCTATTCTTAAGTGACCTTCAATTCTTGTAATAGGATCTACTACTATATGTTTCTTTGCCATTATGCTTCTCCTCCATCTTCTTTTTTACCTGCAAAGGCACTTGCTGCTGCATGAATACCAATTCCTATACCAGCTGCTGTTAACAGCCCTAGGCCAAATTCGTCAACAGTTTTCTCTACACCACCTGTAGGTGCTTTTATTTTTGCATCTGCCATTGGTCTTTCATAGGCATATTTATCCCAGAAATCTGGCTCAGAACATCCTATACAACCACGACCAACACCAATAGGCCAGTTTACACCTTCATTGTAACGAACGATTGAACAATTATTAAATGTCATAGGTCCCTTACAGCCCATTTTATAAAGACAGAAGTTATTTTTTGCACCCTCATCACCCCACTCTTCTACATACTCACCAGCATCAAAGTGTGCACGTCTTTCACAGTTATCATGAATTCTATAGCCAAATGCAAATTTAGGGCGCAATAGAGAATCAAGTTCAGGCACCTGACCAGTTAGAATATAATGGATAATTACTCCAACCATGTTAGCAGGGTTTGCCGGGCATGCAGGAATATTAATAAGAGGTTTCCCTTTTATAACATCCATTACACCAACGGCACCAGTTGGATTAGGAGCTGCTGCTGGAACACCACCAAATGTAGCACAAGAGCCAACCGCAACAACAGCTGCTGAATGCTTCGCAACACGGACAAGGTGATCATGCATTGTTTCGCCACTTGCTCCAATTGTACCAAATTGACCATTCATGCCTAAAGGAACTGATCCTTCAACAAAAAGTAAATATTTGTCTTTGAAATGTTCAATTGCTTCTTCAAGTTGTTTCTCTGCCTGATGCCCCGAAGCAGCTTGTAATGTTTCATGAAATTCAAGTGAGATGATATCTAAAACAATTTCATCAATTTTTGGTCCATCTGAACGTAGTAATGCTTCTGAATTTCCAGCACAATCTTGGAGTTCCAGCCAAATAACCGGAGCCCTGTTCATCATCAATGCCGCATCAGCCACTAGAGGAGTAAAAGAAGCCGGCAACATCAGCATACCTGTCACAGCACTAGCCCACTTTAAAAAGTCACGTCTTTCTATTCCTTGTGTTTCCAACACATCACCTATGTCTAAACGGTTATTTATAGGTTGTTGTGTTTTTAGTTCTTCTATACGTGCCTGACAAGTTTGAAACAACTTGTCATAATAAGCATCACCTTTGTTCGTCTCAACACGTGCGCTTTTAGATGTAAAAAGCTTTTTCACGCCTTCAATTCTATCTGACATTGCCAACTCCTTTTTTAATAATGAATAATCATTCACTATAGTAGCGGCTAATAACTTAAAGTAATATTAGTTTTATTAATATAAATTGAAATATGAACTTTCTTATATTGATTTCGGACTAAACGTAATATTTAATGCGTTGTACATACTGAGCAGACATCAAAAGTGCGGAAAATGAAAAGGGCATCTTTTTTAGCGAGACCTTGCATTGCTTGCTGTACAGGTGTAGGGGTTTGTGGTGTAGAACTTCCAATATTAAATTGTGTAGGCGTTGTAATATGGTATTGACTTATCATACCATTTTTTAATTCAATTTTATGAAGTAACGGACCACGTGGCGCCTCTACAACACCTATACCTGTTGCTGATATTTGTTTTATATCAGTAACAGTAACAACTGAGTCTTCATCTATATCAAAATTATCTAAAAGTATTTTTGAATACTCCAACAAGTAACCAATCTCAAAAACTCTTGCCATCACTCTTGAGTATGCGCTGTCTTTATATCGTCTGTGCATATTCTTTATAAGGGGAACAGACTGTGATAACATACGTCCAAGCGGTCCTGCTTCATAATATTCATTTTTATAGAGAGCATTTTTAGCATAAGTAATTTCCTGTGGAGAATACGCATCAGTATCAGAAACATATTTGCTATTAATTCCAAAAGTTCTGGTCCCTTTTAATTTTGACGAATTCGTAAACCCATGCTCTCCAAGTACAATAAACTGATCTTTTGCAAAACCTTTTGTATGCATACCTGTTTCAATTAAACCTTTTTCCAAGTTTGTCAAATCAGAAGAAAAACCATTAAAATCTTTACAGGATTCAAGTGTAAGAAATTTATCTAAGCTTATACCTAAAGTTTCCTTTTCAAAAAACTTTATCAATTCTTCAAGTTGACTACGTGCCTGCATTATTTCTATAAATGTTGGATCACTTGTCACACCACCTGGTATCATATAAGAGGAATGTGGCCATTGTCCACCGAACACTGCGATCGCTTTTGCAGATAAGGATGCAGCATAAGCCCCTTTGAGTGGTGTTTTTTCCAGTTTAATACTTATTAGCTTTACAAGTTCTGGAATAATGACCATGTATAACCACTTAAAGTGATTTTGAATCATCTCCATTATCAAAGTAAACTCACGTATTTTTTGTGCTTTTTGTGTTAATTTTATTTCAAACCCTGCATTTTTATAAGCATCTTCTATTGCTCGTACTGCCGCCATGAGGTGGGCATGTCCACATATTCCACATACACGAGGAGTAATTACAAGTGCATCAAGTGCATTTTTGCCTTTTAAAATAGATTCCATCCCTCTAAAATGAGGAAATGTTATCGTTGCAAAATCAACTTTATCGTCTTTAATATCAAAATATACAGAGGCTTCACCTTCAATATGTTCAAGGAGTTGTTTTGTAATCAATAAGTTTTCCTTCTAATCGTTTAATATGAAATGTTTTAGCAATTCCCGCCATTGTCAAGTAATTGCGTTTAGGGACTCCAAGTGGGACATCTTCAGGGATAGACATATTTGTTTTTGTATTAAAAAAATTCTGCTTTGGAAAATCTGGTTCAGTACATCCAAAACAAGGCGTACCACTTCGAGTTTTTGAGCTCACTTCATTCCACAAAATTTTATTACAAGATGCATGTGTCATAGGACCGCGACAACCTTGCTCGTAAAATAGACAACCCTCCTTAAGTCCAAATCCTTTAGCATCAACTTTCCATTCAAAATATTCATTTCTAGTACATCCATGGTGTGCCAAGTTACTGTAGAGTTCACGTGGGCGATGCATCTCATCGAGTAAAATTTTTTGATGGTTAATAATCATATTAAGTGTATATCCTAGCCACTCTGGATGTATTGGACAGCCTGAAAGATTAATTATTTTTTGATCCACCTCTAACATAGGACCTGTTCGTTCAGATTCATTAAATAATAAGCCACTATTTCTCTGAGGTGCTGACGCTTTAAATATCCCCCCAAAACTTGCACAACTTCCCACTGCAATAACATACTCTGCATTTTTTGAATAATGTTCTAACATTGTTTGTATCAAGATATCATTGCGTTTGAGCTCTGGATCAAAGGCTCCTTCAAAAACTAAGATGTCACATGAAAGTTTACACTCTGAAATTTCTTCAAACGTATATAGTGCTTCCATTGTTGGAAAGTAAAGAAGTTCAATCTTAGATAATAGAAGAGGAAGATACGGTAGATTTAAGAAAGAGTGTGTATTACCATTGCATGTAACACCTTGAAGCCATAATAACTTTTTTTTATTGTCTTTTTTTGAGTGCATTATATATATTTTGAGAAATAGATTCTTGATACCATTCTAATGGATGAGGAAGAATTTTCTCACCAAAAAGAAATGCCATACCACCAAGATATCCCATAAATAAACCAAAGGCAGAAAAGAAATCTTGATCATGTAAATCTCCTTTAGCAACACCATCATTAAAAAACATCATCATTTCCGTAACAAATGGTGAAACACAGACCATTCCCTCACACCCTTCACCAAATACCTCTCTATTTGACAAGTAAACTCTCAGAAAATACTCAATCATCTCAGGTTTTTTTGTAGCCATCTCGAAATACATGACAACAATTTCATGTATTTTTTCTTCAGTAGAAATGTCTTTTTCATTAATTAACAAAATCTGATTTCCAAGATATTCTGAGATATATAAGACAAGTTCTTTAGCTAGAATATCTTTAGACTTAAAATAATTATAAAAATTACCAACACTCATACCTGCTTCTTCTGCAATATCTGGTATAGTTGTTACATAAAATCCTTTTTTTGAAAAAAGTTTTAATGCGACATCAATAAGCCCAGTTTTTCGTTTTTCTTTAGAAATTCTTGCCATATATATCCATTTAATTAACTATATCAAAGATAAAGTATATCACATTTTAAATTAGTTTATAAAATCTTTCAAAAGCCGTTTAGTAAATACCCAATTCATAACACCGCCTCAATCATCCCCTTCTCATCACTTCTGGCATAGATCATGGTAGTCTGTATATTCTCATGTCCCATAAGTTCTTTGATAGTTGAAAGATTGACATTCTTTTTGACCATTCTCTTTCCGAATGTATGTCTTAAAATATGTACACCTCTCTTTTTGATATATAACTTACTATATAGTTTATCAAGCATACTGTAAAGTTCAGCTCTATGCATCACCCTTCCCTTTTGTGTGACGGCAATATATTTCTGTGGATTTTTTGTATGCAGCGTTTCATCTTCTAAAAAATGCTCTTGTAGAAACATAAGTTCATCAGTAATAAGATCTACTGGTATATAGACATATCTGTATTTATTTCCTTTACCCATAATATAGATCTTATAGACACCCTCCTCTTCCAAGGGTGTTATATCTTCAAGTTTAATGCTCAAGAGTTCACTTGCTCTTATACCTGTATAGTAAAGCAGTTTTACAAGCAGTCTGTTTCTTATATTTAAAAAGTTCTTTTTATAACGCTTTTCTTGTAGATACTTCTCCAACAGCTCACTTTCATACTCAGAGAGTGATTCACTCTCACTCTTTACATTCTTTGCACTCAGACCTTTAAGTTTTGCAGTGAGATCGATATTATCTTTATTGTGTTCAGAGATATAAGAGAGAAATGACTTTATGACAGTGATATGAAGATTCTTTGTATTGACAGACTTATTGCCAAGATTGTTTAGATATTCAAGTATAAATTCTCTGTTGATATCATAAATTGAGTTTATACAATTTTCTTCATCTTTTAAAGCATAGAACCCATAAAAACTATCTAATACTCTTTTATAGTTCAATATTGTATTTTTTGCAAGATTTAAAGTTTTTTTCTCATTCAGGTAACTTTTTATCCATTTATCTAAAATAAACAACTGGTCTTTCTCCATATTTTTTGTCCTGTTCTCTTGAAAATTCTTGTTTATTATAACACAATGTTGGATTATGTAATACTTTTAAGGGGTAGAATGGTATTAAATCACTTCCTTTTTAAGGTTTAGCATACATGCACTTTTTTGATATTATTGTTATCTGTCATACTTTTTGTATATTTTTACAATTTTAAATATAATATCTTTAATAAAATTACATAAAGGTTATCAAATGGAAGAAAATGAGTATATAGGGAAAAGAGTGAATTTAGATATTAAAAATATCAAAAGAATAAAGATAATAGCTACTCTTCTTGAAAACGAGGTAAAAAACCTCAATGAAAAGAAAAAGCTGGATTATGTCATCAATAAGGCTATAGAGTCATATTATGGATCCGATGAGATCAAAGAGCTTCTTGAGCTCTAATACCACTACCTTCCTTTATCGTGAAGTAAATGGTAAAGTGAGATATTACAAGATTAAAACCTACCTTACCCTTTTTGGAGAGTACCTTTTGATTCGTGAGTGGGGTGGTATTGATAATAAAAATGCTACTGGGCAGAAACAAAGCTATTTTTCGAGTTTATCTGACCTTAAAAATACTCTGAATAAGACAGTTCATCTAAAAAGTCAACGAGGGTACTCACAAACCTTGAACCAGACAATATCCTAATTATTTATTAATACTAAAAAGCAGAAAAATAGTTTAATTAAAAATGAAAATACTTAAACAATATATAGTACTGTATTATTACCAGTGTTTACAATATAAATATTTTTAATATCTATATTGTATTTCTATTAAAACTTAAGTTATTTGAAGATTTTCATTAATCAATTCATCTCGTAAAAAATTATCAATTATCTCATACTCCCCTCTCCTTAGATGTCTCAGATGTCCCATATCTACTAAATACTTCCTTTTTTGCTGTAGTGAACTTGAATCAAGTACCTGTTTCTGATGATTAGCCATACGGAAAAGTACATCATGTAGATGCTCTTTCATTCTGATTTCTTTAAGATACTCCATCACAAGATCATGCATCTCCTCTTGCGCAGCTTGATAACATTGATCAATTATAGCCTTTGTTATTGTTTTAATATCTTCCTCCAGCATCTTAAACTCTATCATTTGTAAAACCAGCATGGTATTTGCAGGATGTCCTCCGCATCGATCAATTAGATGATCCAAAAGTACATCATTTTCAAATATAATTCTCCGACTTTTGAATGCCTGGGATACCTCTTTGCTAAGCTCATCCTTATCAAACGGAGCCAGTGTAATTTTTCGTGAAAAATTATAAAACGGTGCACTTTTAGTTTCAAAAATAGTTGTCATCATCGTTGTATTGGATCCAGCAAAGATATAGCATATATTCTCATGGTGCTGTATTTCAGCTCGCATCACTTCATAAATATCTATCTCATTACTCATATTCACCGCATCTTGGAACTCATCAAAAACGATATAGAGTGGATGATGCAACTCTTTGGAGAGTTTTCCTAAAAGCTCTAAAATCATAATAAGCTTATCTTCCTCATTTTTATCAGAAGCGAAAAGTTCAACAGATGCCTCAAATAAAGTAACATCAACCTTAACTGTACTGCGATGTTTTTTTAAAAATGTAATGATATTTTCCTGTATCTGTTTAATGGCACCTCGCAATCCCATTTGTGAATAGATATACTCCATCAGTTGAGTATTAAATAGTTCTAGTCTTGGTATTTTTCTAAAATCCACATAAAAGTATTCCTGATTAATATCAAGTAATGTTTGTTTTATAAGTGAAGTTTTTCCATAGCGTCGTGGTGCTTTAAGTGTGAAAGATTGTGTACCTTTTAAAAGCTGATGGATAGTATTTCTAATTTCATGTCTGTCGTAAAAAGATTCATTTGTTACAACCTTACCATAGGGGAATAGCATAATATTTCCTTCTCAATAAAAAGTATTGATTATATATTATATTGATATTTTAATACATACTTTTTATTTATTATACTATATAATGATATAATAATCAATATTTATTATTGATTGAGTTAAAATTACTTATTTAGCCTGAAATATTTTACATTAAATCTAAATTTTTAAAGACTCCAAATTATATATATTCCATTGTCACGCTTCTTTTAATAAAAAATAAGAGACCTACTCAGATTTCAAAAGAGTATTATTTTAATAAAAGCACTACCATGAAAAAATACATTCATTACATAAATTTGAAAAGAAATCGTAAATATTCACTTAATATTTTAGAGCTTAAATAATTTGAATAAAGCTGTATTTTTACAATAATATACAACTTATATTTTTGTATACTCTCCCTTAATTATTATGCATAATGTATAAAACTATCTAATTTGGAATATAGAAAGGAAAGTTAGTTCCTTCAAATAAGATCTTGATAAAAAGTATTATTCTGAAGTAATTATTGATCTATGTCGGTTATCTATAGGTACGGTTAAGGAATATAAACTATCAAGTGAATTAAAATAGTTAAAGGTGTGTTAAATTGGAATAAAAAATCTAAAGGTGCGTTATTTTGGAGCCAAAGGTGAGCTTTTTTGGAGTAAAAATTGCTAAAGGTGCTCTTTTTTGGAGCAAAAAAAGCTAAAAGTGCTATATTTTGGAGTAAAAGAAGTATATTTAGTTGTATTTTGTTTATATAAATTATTATATAAACAAAAATTGCACAGTTTGTATGCTTTTTTTTCAAATTGTGCACCTGAAAGTCTAAGAAAGTCCAAATTGTGCACCTGAAACTTTTTTTGCCCCCTATTTAACGGTGTTGTGGGGCGTGCTTAATGGGATAGAGTATTAGTGTTATAGCATCTAGCAGAAGTTCAAATTCTGTCAACAAGATGCTTTTATCTGACACAGCACTTTTACTTATTATTTAATTGCCTTTAATTCATCCGCAAAATAATCAATGTCTTCATACACATGCACATAGGTGTACTTTCTAACCAAGTCTTTTTTTGCATCCTTATATTCTGAATCAGTATTTTCATTTGTTTCTGCATCTTCTCCATAAAAAGCATTTCCGAGTTCCCTTATTTCTTTTTTATAAGTGATGTCTGAATTTTTTATAACATCAATTACAGAATTAAACATAACTTCTCCGTTGCCTGAGTTTGCAGTTGCCTCTTTGTATTCTTTTACAACAAGAAGTGGCATTGCTTCTTTTTGAAGATACTCGAAATCTTCTGGTTTTAATCTATCTTCCAAAACTTCTAATGCTACATCACTTAGAGATTTATTCTCTCCTCTTGATTTGCTTATCATATATGCACTAATCTTGTTGGCAATAGGACATATTTTAACTTCGCTATCAACCTCTCTAATAAATTTAACAGTATTTAGCATTCCTCTGATAAAATTATTTTCAAGATAAAAAGGGATTAGAATTATAGCTTTATAAAATGCTACTGATTGGAAAAGATATTTAATTGCATTATTTGTATCATCACCACCGCTAACATCAATAATTAGGTATTCATTATCTTTATGAGACCTTGAGAACTTATCAAGACTGTCCGTAAAATGATCCATGAATGCTTTTTTTCCTGTTTTTATTTTATGTGACAGTTTTAGTTGGCTGTCTCTATCAAATTGGAAATTATTATCATTGTTGTTATCTAGAAATGCAACTTTTATTTCTATATCTTTCTTTTCTTCTGATGCTTTTAGCAATGCTAGTGGTAGAAATTGAACAGCTATAGTTGTTTTTCCTGAACCACCTTTTTGACCCATTGTTATAATTATATTTTTTATATTTGTTCCTTTTGAAATTTTATAATATGACTATCAACCGTTTTAAGCCACTTGTTGTTTATTGATTTTAACAACAAACAACTTTCTTCAAAGTTAATAGTTGTTTCATTTATGTTGTATCTCTTGTGAATTTCATCTATAAGAAATGATAGTTTACTTTTAGCAACCATATCGTTATACTCAACCGCTTCTTTTAATTGAGTATAACGAATTAATCTATATCCCTTACCACCAGGTCTTGTATAATCATGTAGGTCTTGCTTTCTAATAAATCCCATGTTGAGCCATTCTTTTCCTTCAAGAGTAAAGATTTTAAGATTTTTACAATACATTCCAATCTTTACTTCATCTTTTGGAAGTTCCCACTCTTGCAGTATCTCATCTATTGTTCTTTCAATATCTGCTTTACCGTTTCCAATACCCTCCTTATATAGTTTTTTTACTATGTATGAAATGTTGTGAGTGATATATCCTCTAGTAGCACTTCCTTTTTTTGCTTCTCTAATCATAGATAGCTTTCTAACCTCTGGGTATCTGTTTCCATACTCATCGTAAACGCAAAACATTCCGATTTCTGGATAAGACGATTTCCCTCGCTTTAAAATATCTCTGTTTGCACCATGAAACACATAATCAAAATAACCCTCTGCCTCAATCTCTAGATCTGAAAATATTTCAACTCTTGAAAACTTTTTATATATCTCTTCTTGTTTTGTATCAAAATCATCATAGGTATACCAAAGTTCTTGTTTATATGGATGCTCCATATCAGATGGTACTAATGGTAAGGTTGCATGTTTTGATATTTCAATTTTTCCTTCTTGAGATTTATTGTGATTTTCATGTTGCGTATCAATATAATTTTCTTCTAAAATTTCATCACTATTATCTAGGATTTTCATTAATTCTTTTTTTTCTTCAACTAAAAGTTTAATTTTTGAAATATTTTCAAAATAGTATTTAGCAATATATTTTCTCGCTGTTTTTGTTCTTCTTGATTTCATTACCCGTGAGATATTTTTTATGTTTTTTATTTTTTTGCAGTCAGCTTTGTTTGTTGATTTTTCAAACAAGAGGCAATAGAGAATCGGAGCAAATTTTAACTCAAATTTTTCACTTAGCCCAATATAATATTCAGAAGCATCAACATTATTTAAGGTCACATATTCCTTTATATGTTTTTTCACTTTAGCTTCTAGTCGATTGTAAATCACAAGGTTGTTTTTTTTCTCTTTTATAAAACGATTTCGCAATTCAGTGTTTTTCAAAACAATAGCATATACAAGTTCTTCTACTTTCATGTCTAAAATCATACAATTAAGATTATTCTATATAACTTAACTAATTCTAAAATTAAACTTTTATAAAACTGAAAATAAACTATTTCTAAAATATAATAATACAAATTAATACCTATTTATAGGATAATAAATTCTTTTAGAAATTATCAAATGTATCACTTTTTATAGCACTATGTATCATTTTTTGTAACAAAATAAAAAAAACTACAAAGCACTTACATAAATAATATTTATTTTTATTGTAATAATCTACTCTAAAAAGCGATATAGATAAAAAAATAGGAAAAGTATCTTAAAACTTGTTTCATTTTAGCACCTTTGTTCTTTCTACTATTTTATACAAAAAACACCTTGTAATATCGTCATATAGGTACTTATAGCAGATATTTTATAAGAGCATGCCAATTAAGCGTGGGTTAAGACTTCTCTTAAGCAAAAAAATGAGTTTTCTTAAAAAAAACGCCCCGAATCTTAAGAATTGGAAAAAAGCATCAGATACCCATCAAAAATTTTAATGCTTTTTTCTTAAGAAAAGTACACTATTTTAAAAACTCAAACCTTAAACGAACAGACACTATAATATTGCCATTATGATTGATTATTTACATAGGCATAATTTATAAATAAGGAACTTAATTTTTCCCTATCCTTTTTACTAATTCTTTCTCATAATAGATAGACATCTCATCTCATTTTTTAATTCTATTCAAACCTCTCAAGAAGCTCTAAATTTTTATACTCTACCTTCTCATTTAAAAAATAGGTGATTGCTAATAGCGATGTTTACTATCAAATACTTTGTGTTATTGTTCTGGATTTATACTGAGATAAAAAATATTCGAACTTTTCAATTTCTCCTTCTTGTTCACTCCATCGCCTAACATTCTTAAAATCAATATCATTTTTTAATGCTACCAGTATAGCTTGCTCTAAAGATCTTTCATCATCCCAAAAGAAATATGCTGCCAAACGATCTTTTACACTATCTGTCGGAGTAATAAGTCTTAATACTCCATATTCAGTTTCTATTTCAGAAATCTCTTTTACAAGCTCTTGTCCTATTGCCAGAGGACTTGCAGGAAACTCTACTGTATATTGCATATCGGAATGACGAAAATGTTTTCCCTCTTTAACAAATCCTAATTCATTCATTTTCTTTTTGATTTCATTATGCTTAAAGATGCTTTGATCAATCAAGTCTATATCCATTGAAGTATATTCTCCAAAACTATAGATTTCTACACAAAACCCACCGGAGAGTGTCGTTTTGATATCAATATCCAATAGTTCTTGACAGATGTAAGAGGCAATCTCGATATTGCTCATCTTGCTAAAGTTCTGTTTCACTGCTATCTCCCTTAAGGATATATGGCTTGTTTTTTCTTCTTGGCGCAGTTCTGTTAAATTGTAAACTCTCTTTTAGTTCATCAGGATATGCTTCTAATGCTTTTTTTAAAAGGGTTTTTAATTCTGGTAAAAAATAGTATCTTGGATTAAATTTATAGAGTCTGGATCTTCCTACTTGAAATCCAATTAACACTCCGCCCTCTTCTAGTGCATCTAGTTGTTTGCCTATCTGCGAAGGATTTAAATTGAAAAATCTTGCTATCTTGCTTGCATACCCTTCATTTTTTGATAAAAGGTATTGTAGTACTAGCTCTTTATCTTTTGAGCCTAATAGAACTTTTAGCATACAAACTCCTTTATAGTTTTTATTAACTATATTATAGTTTATATTAACTATTTTGTCAAAAATATATAATTTAAAGAAGCAATATTAATGTGAGTTTTATTTTTCTGAGATAAATATCTATAAACAAAGAAGTTAATTTTCCTCTATTCTTTTTACCAATTCATTCTCACAATAGATAGACATTTCATATGGTACAAGACGAAATGCCACTGTTGCTCCATCTGCATTTTGAGCCGTAGTTCTGATTGTATATTCACCCGATGATTGCAATGCCCCACTTGCGTCAATAATCATATCTGTTGCAAATGGATCGTTGATCTCAGTATAGCCCTCTTCAACAAGATACGCTTTGAGTATCTCTTTTAATCTATCTAATTCTTTGTCTTTTATCATTCTGTTCTCCTTATGATGTTTTTAAACTATTTTCAACCATCCCAACATATTTGTTATTAGGATGCATTAGATCAAGTAACTTCTTCATGTTAAAACGATTTTTTTGAACATTGAAGAGATCAAGTAATTTTTGATCTTTTTTTAATCTGTTTCTTATAAATCCTAAAAATGATGTTTTTTGTGCAGCGGGAAGAAGATGGTAGATCAATGCAAAAAGCTCAATGCTTTGAATAGTCATGTTATAAGGGGTTGTCTTTTTTGCAGAGAAATAAAATTCCAAGAGTTGTTTATCATCACTGTTTTTAGCCAAACTCATAGTGAACTCTCTCAAATCTTTACCGGAGAGCTGCTGTATCTGTGCAATGAAAGGATTTCTAACTATTTGGTTCGTCTCTTGCAGACCGGAAGTCCCTATTCTTCTTTGAATAACATCATCTGGATTGCTTAAATTATGAATGATCTTTTTAACGAGAGCCAGATAATATTCCTGAGACTTTGGAGTTTGAAATTTTACTTTGTCTACTTTTACTGCATAGTTGTTATAGATAAATTTATAAAATCTCTCTTTACTCTTTTTACCCCTTAGTATATTGTATATATCACTATAGAAATCCAAACTATGGGAATCTACTAAGACCGATGCATATTTTTGATTGTCTCTGTAGGCCTTTAGTATCCTATATTCATTCTCATTGGCAATAGTAAAAAAGGCTCTGATGATTTTATGCTGCGAGTAATTTGTAAATCGCTGCAGAAGTTTATCCTTCGTTATAGATCGACGCAAATATTTTTTATGAATGATTTTTTCCTCTAAAAATCTTGCTTTTTTAGCAAGTGCATCTGCATCCTCTGTAAATCCTCGTTTGAGCCAGAGAAATTGATAGGAGTGGATCTTATCTTGAAGCCAAATCTTTAAAGAATCAAGCTTTAGCACTTTGTTATCATAAACAAATACAACATTGTTGTACTTATTTTTAATAGCAATTTGTACACTGAATAAAAGAGCGTAATACTCTGCTAGATATGAATTTTCTATATTAGATACCGAACAAGAATATCTTTGCCCGGTGAAAAGATCTATCACACCCAAGCCAGCACATTGTGTTTGATCACAATAGCTTGCATCAGAGATCATAAATACATTATCATTCATACAGCTCTCCTGTTCTTATTCATTCTATTCAAAACTCTCAAGGAGCTCTAAATCTTTATACTCTATCTTCTCATTTAAAAAATATGTGATTGCCAATAGATCTATTCCAAGCGAAACTACTTCTATCTCTCTGCGCGTATAGTGCTGGGGATACCCTTCTAAAATATCCAACATCTCAAGAATCGCTTCATCAATTCTATAGACCTCGCCTTTTACATTGTATCCATGACCTTCATTATCAATAAGATATGGGAAATACTCTTCGGTGTTGACCATAGGGTAGTTTTGTTTTGAGGCGGCATTGCAGATAAACTCTGCATCCGCTAAGAGGTGGTGATTATGAAACCCTTGTTTGAGAGTTCCATAAACAAACAGATACATCTTATTCTTCCTCCTCATCTTCAATATATTCCAACTCAAGCGCTTTTACATTGCCAATCGCATTACCGGCAATCCCCTTGATAGAACCATACATGCCAATGGTATTATCAAGAACTTTCTCTATCTGCTTTTCTCTCTCTTTCCACAGTCTAGCCATTGCCCTCTTCTCTTTATCAAGCTGAGACTGCATTGCACTAAAGCCTTCGGTAATCGCTTCGATATGCATGGCAAACTCATTACTTGTTAAATAGTTGTATAGCAGACTCATCTTGTCACTTTTTCCTTCTTGTGATAGCTTTGATAGTGCAAGCTGTATCAACTGTTGGCGAATAAGTGCGGTGCTTCCTTTAAACTCATCGAATGTACAGACCCATACACCTTCATAAAATCCCATTCTCTCAAGTTCTTTTGGCAATACTGTAGTTACTAATACTCCAAAGTCAGCGCCCTTCTCTCTCATATCAGCTTTGAACTTCTCGATCCAGCTCTTTTGAAAATCTTTTGTGCGTTTGGACTCATAGTAGATCTTTGCACAATTGCTCATGGTCTGTGTATTGATGATCTGCAGACAATCAGCTCCACGTTGTCCTTTTTTGATCTCCTCTATAGTATCGAGTGGATAGTGTGTTGCAAGATACTCCTCGATTGCAAGCTCTTGTACTTCACCTTGGGTTTGCATACTTCCCTGCTGTGCCTTTTGTTGAGCGACACTGAGCTGCTCTTGTAATTGACGCATCTTCTCATCGGCCTCTTTGAGTTTGAGTTCGTTTTGAGAGGTGAGTTCCTGGACTGTTTTTTGTTTCTCGGCAGCGAGTTTTTCATAGAACTCTATTTGAGCTTTTGATCTGACCTCTGCTGCTATCTCCTCTTTTTCCATCTTGAGTTTTGCGATCTCGGCTTTGGATGCTTCGAGTTCCTGTATCTGTTTGGACTTTTGGCTCAAAGCGGACTCTAACTCCTCAATACGCGAAGCACTCTCTTTTTCAAGGGATTGTTTGATCTGGGTTTCCAACTCTTTTTTACTTTGCTGCAGGGCTTCTTGTAATTTTTGATCCTGTTGGCTCTGTAGAGTAAGGAGTTCTTTGTTCTTCTTTTCGATCTCCTGTTTGAGTATCCCCTCCTCTTGCTCTTTTATCTCCAGTAGCTCTTTAGAGATAGAGTCACGCATCGCTTTTTCTCTGGCTTTGAGCTGCAGCTGTAGTGATTCTTGCAACTTTTCATCGAATTGTTCCTGCTCTTTTTTCAGTTGCAGCTCTTTTGCAGCGAGATCGACCTGTGCTTTTTTATAGGCCTCTCTCTTTTGCTGCATATCTTGATTGAACTTTTTTTCATACTCTGAATAGATCGCCTCTTCCAATTTGATCTCTGTGCCACAGTTTGGGCACTGAATGGTTGTTTGCGTACTCATTTTATAGCTCCTTTGCGCTTAGTATATATTTTTTTCAATTGAAACTCCTGTTTCTTTTCAAATTGCAATATTTTCATCTTGATCTCTTATTTTATGCTCTATATATTGATAATAGTATGCAGCAGAATCCACTTTTTTTAAAGCGGGAAGTTCTGCTGCGATCACTATTAAATGACTTCGTTTTTATACTGACCTATTTATAAAATTCAGAGCAATTTACACTGATTGGATTTGAGGAGTCTTACTTTGTAAGGTTCCAGTTTTCCCTCTTCATAACGTTTTATATTATAGCCCACCCACTTTCTCAATGGTTCTGAAAGTCGCTTATTCTCAGCTATGTAAACAAGCACTTCTTTATATCGTTCTCTCCATTCGTCTATAAACTTTATTCTTTTACAATTTGGACAGCCTCCGTTATTTGTATAGATATTTCCTACCAGTGTATACCAGCTGTGTTTACACCTGTTACACTTCACATAGCTTTTATTATTACGCAGCTCAGGATCTTTTGGATCCAATGAATATCTTCCATTGCTTTTTTCATCAAGTGTTTTAGCTCTTTTTTCAAAACTCTCTTTTATCTTTTCCTCTTTCCTACATTGAGGACACGGATTTTTATTGCTCTTTACAAAGTAGAGTGTGTCATTAAATGTATGCCCGCATACTCTATGTCTGAAGGTATGTTTTCTGTCAACACCTGTATAGAAATTATCTACCAGAATATACTCACCATTATGATATTTTTTAAGATCTTTATTGATCCTATCAGGTATTTGGGATTGTTTTACCTCTTTTATTTCTGCTGCAGAGACCGATCTCTTTAGCACTTGAGAGATATAGGGTTCAATCTCTTCGGGCAGTCGTTCCCACAGTTTTGCAGGTATACGCAGTAAATCTTTTTTATTCTTGGCGACATAGCTATCTTTTATGCTGTCTCTATATTTAGAAGATTCAAAAGCTTCTTTTCCGTAACTAGCCCGCTCATGCTGCTCTCCATCCACCTCTATTAACAGATCTATAGATGGAATATAAAAGTCAAACTTGAGCCTTTTTCCTGTTTGTGGGTTGATACACTCATCATACTCTTTTTCCAGCTCATACTCAATTGTAAAATGATCGAATATATCTTTTAAATAACGATGTGTCATAGAATCCATACCTCGTCTGAAACAATTCGGGCATCGCTGTCCTGATTTGAATTTATTCCATTTCTTTTTAAATACAGTCCCACAGGTATTATGCTTGTATTTATGGAGTGTATTTGCATTTATATATTCACTATCCACAAACGAGTACTCTTTCTTAGTGCTCTCCTCTACTTTTATCATAATAGCTTCTCGTGTATATGCAAAATGTTTTCGTAGTTCTACTCCTTTGCATTTGGGACATCTTCTTTTACCTTTTACAAATTCATAGATATCCAATGAATACTCATGCATACATTTATTGTGACGGATTTTCATATATCGTTTTTTTCTGGCTGCGGCTTTTTCATCCAACTCAAGAAGTGAGTACTCATTATCCGTTTTTACTTCTACTAGTTCTTTCATTACTGGCCATGTGTATTTTTGACTCATAATATAATCCTGGTTTTAAATTTTAAAAAGTATTAGATATAAACTTTTTAGTATTAATAGTATTATATATAATACCTTATAATTTTATTAAAAGTATCTGATATAATACTATTTATGCAAATTACTATTAAATAAGCATAAATAACTATAATTACACTATGAAAAAGAAAGTTACAAATAAAGAGCTGGCAGAATTAATTGGAAAGAGTGAGCAGACAATAAAAGGATGGAAGTCAAGATTTCCTGAACTGTTAGAGATCGTACGGCTTGGAGCACTTTGTAAAGTCAATGATTTAGACAGTGAACAGATACTTAAACTTTCTGAACTCAAAGATGTAATTAAATCCTCTGATTCATAAATAACGAAGTACTTTAACACTGAATAATTCCCTAAAATAGGGAGTTTTAATAAAAAACGAAGTACTTTAACACCCACTTTCTATTAGATTAAATTCTTGTAAAATAAGATATTAAAAACGAAGTACTTTAACACTGGATAATTCCCTAAAATAGGGAGTTTTGACAAAAAACGAAGTACTTTAACACCCAGTTTCTGTTTAGATGATATCTTTATGACACACAAACTATGACATGTCAATTAAACGAAGTACTTTAACACCACTTCCTGTTTAGATGATATTTTTATAACACACAAACTATGGCATGTCAATTAAACGAAGTACTTTAACACTGGATAATTCCCTAAAATAGGGAGTTTTAATAAAAAACGAAGTACTTTAACACTAGCACTCCTTTTTAGGTTAAATTTTTATAACATCAAAAGTTTCAATATGTCAACTGAAAAAATTTATTTTTTTATAAAATAAGATATTAAAAACGAAGTACTTTAACACCCAAAACGAAGTATTTTAACACCTCTGCGAAGTACTTTAACACCCAAAACGAAGTACTTTAACACTCTAAACGAAGTACTTTAACACTTATTCGTAGATAATATAGATATTTAATATAGAAAATATATCTATTAATAGATGTATCTTTTTGAATACATCCATTAATCTTCAAATTCAGGAAGAACTTTAGTCTTCATATCTATAGGCATATTAATGAATACGTCATCTGTACCTTTATAATAAAAGATTTCTTTCTTTGAATCATAAATAATATCAAAGGATTTAAATACATCAATATGCTCTCGAAGTGTTTTTTTCGCTGTTTGAAGAGTTCTAGTACTTGCTGGAAGAGGAAATCCAACCGTAGTTAAAATATTTTCTAATGATAAATTAATTGCTTTATGAGTAAAGAAAAATCGTATAATAGATTTGACTAAAGGAGAATCTACTGAAAGTAAATCTGGAATTTTACTTGAATAGTTAATGCTCAATCCTCTTTCATAGAATTCTACATAATTTGGATCTAAAACGATACCATATAAATTTTCTTTTGATGAAAAGGCTTTTTTTAAGATAATTCTAAAATCTATTTCATTCCCATTTTTATCTTTATACTGAATTCTACAATCTGAAATTTCATCTAGTTTTTGTCTAAACCATCTTAAGTTTTTACTTTTATTTTCTATATCATCACTATAAAATTTAGCAATTTCTGATTGTGAAAAATATACAGCAATAGTTCCATCTTCTAAGCGTCTTATTTTTTTGTTATAAGTAAAAATAAGATCCATGATATCTTTATGAGTTTGTGTTAATAATCTATTTCTTATTTCTACATGACCCCATTTTGTTTCAATAATTCTTACATTGTTATTTTTTTTAAAATCTTTTGCAGCAACTGATTGCGGAGGAAGTTGTTTAACTGGTGCATAGATAGGAACACGTAATTCTTCCACACTACTTGTAGAATATTTTATTTTATCTTCAACAGTTTCAAATAAACTTTTTTGTATTGGTTTTTTTTGGGACATTTTAAACTTCTTTTTTTTCTAGCAACAATTCAATTTCATGAATATAAGCAATAATTTTTTCTTTTATAGGTTTTGTAAGACCTTTAGTATTAATAGTTATATTATTGTTACCATGTATAACTCTTTTAACCTTAATATGTTTTTTTCTTGTGTACTCTTTTATTTTAATTAATGCTTCATTTCTTGGTAAAATTCTAATTTTTTCAAATATATCAATCTGGTCATTTTTTGAAATTTTATTTATCGCAGCTAATACAGTGACATCTTTATATTGAGTATCTTTTATCCTATCTAAAAGCTCATCAGAAAGTTTTAAAATTGATAATAGCTTAGATACCCTTCCTTGGGAAATACCTAATGAATTTGATAGTTGTTCCTGGGTTCTTACTATACCCATTTTTAAAACCTTATTTAAAGCCATAGCTGTTTCTAATGGTTCCATATCCTTTCTTTGTAGATTTTCTATTATTGGAGATATAACTAAATCTTTATCTTCTAATGAAGTTAAAATATTCGCTTCAATTTCTTTCTTATTTAAATATTCATATGCAGCTACACGTCTATGTCCAAAAACAATCGTATAGGTTGAATCTGAATTTTCCAACACTGTGATTGGTTGTAATAAACCATTTTCAGCGATAGAATTAGCTAAATCTATTACAGCATTTTGTTCTAATTCAATTCTCGGTTGATGAGGATTAGTTTTTAGTTGAGTAATCGGAACGGTTGTTTTTCTTGGATGTTTTTCTTGAAAAGAATCTGTTAAACTAGCATCTTCAAAAACTTCACTTGCTAAATTAAAGTCTACTTTTTTTCTTTTTGCCATTTTATTTTTCCTTTTTTCTTTTTATTTTTTTAGCATTTTTTTTAAAATCTAATATATTGGATATTTCGGCAATTAATGCTTTAATTTCTTTAGAAGAATCTGAATTATTATCAAATTCACAAACACTAAATCCATGAGAAAGAGAAATTGAAAAATCTGATCGTCGTCTTAATACACTATTTAATAAGTCAAATTGTTTAGATGATTTTTGAATAAAATTTTGAATATCATTAAAGTTTTGTTGAGAGTGGTGTATTTTATTTAGAATAACATGTGTTTTTATATTTTTTCCAACTTTTTTTGAAACTTCTTTGATAATTGCTTTGTATTTTTCTAAACCTATAACCTCAAGAAATTCAGTTGATACTGGAGTAATAATTAAATCAGCTGCATACATCGCGACTCTATTTAAACCACTATCAAAACCACCTGTATCTATTACCGTGATATTTCTTTCATCATCATTATTTAAAAATTCTACAAAATCTTTTTTATCATCAAAACTTAGTATGTTTAGTTTTTTTTGTCCAAATTTACTTCGAATAACATTACACGCAGTTATTGTTTGTTGAACATCTAAATCTACAACATTTACATTATATTTTTTGCTTAGTTCGACAGCTAAATTATAGGCAATTGTACTTTTGCCTACACCACCCTTTTGGTGAGATATTGCTATGATCATATTTTGCCTTTATTAAAATAAATACTAATTATGTTCATGAACATAATTTTAAAGTAGTATATTCTAAAAATAAAAA